>NZ_JACHMS010000002.1 GCF_014205055.1 Streptomyces luteogriseus | reverse complement strand
ACCTCGACCGGATCGTCGCGGAGCTCCGCGCCAGCAAGACCCCGCCCATGTCGTACCGCGAGCTCGCCGAGCGCTTCCGCCGGGCGGGCCACAGTGCCGGGGAGACCCGGCTCCGGTCCTCCTGGCGGCGCGTCACCGGCCAGGCCGGGGAGGCGGCGTGATGGCACTCGCCTACCTGCTCTCGATCGCGGTCAGTCTCGTGGTCCTGGCGGTGGCCCTGCGCCGCCGCCCGGCCCCGGCCCCGACTCCGCCCCAGGCGCCGGCACCCGCGCTGGCCGCTCTGCCGACTACGGCTGAGGGCGACGTGCGGGTGATCCTCGCCGCCGCTGCCCAGCTCGCCGCCCGACTCTCCACCGCCGCCTGATGGGGGAACCGATGACCGACACCCGATGCGCCGCCGCCCACCCCGAGGACCCGACCCCCTGTGACGGCCCGCCCGTCGTGACGGTGCTCGACCGGCACAACGCCGGGGCGGACGGATGCGAGCACCACGCCGCCCGGCTCCTCGCCTCGCTGGAGGGCGGCAAGGTCTACGCCCTGCCCAACGCCCCTGAGGGAGCCGCTATCCGCACCTTCAAGGCCGCCGGGACCCTCCCGCCGTACGCCTGGCGAACCCAGGCCTGACCGCACGTCAAAGCCCCGCCGGATCACCGGCGGGGCTGCTTTCGGTCCTTCAAGTCACACCAGCCCCAAAGGGGTCTGGGAGTGGCGGGGGGAACAGACGGCGCAATCAGTGCCAGGATCACCACCAGCCGTAATGAGCAACGGCCCGGGGCTCTAACACACCCGGGCCGTCCGCTCCCGAATCTCGCGCCGCTTACCCACGGCGAGAACAGGAACGTTGCTCGTGCTCAGAGTACGGAGCGAAACCGCTCCATCGCCACATCGGCCCGCTGTTGCGCCGCTAACCCCCCCGCGTGAGCGGAGTGGGGCCATGATCGAGCACCCCTCCTCCGCAGCTCCCCGCGATCTTGCCCAGCCCGAGACGGGCGGGGCGGCTGAGGGGCTTGTTACATGTGCCACAACTCGCCGTGTAAGCGAAACCGCAGGTGAGCGGCACGGAACACAGCTCAGCTTCCCGACGCCGGAACTGGTCTCAGCGGCGGCCGGACTCTTCCAGAAGCGCCCCGGCTGGGCCGGGGAGGAAGGGCCGCGCCCGCTGCTGACGATCGCGCCTGGCGTCGTCTCCATGTCGTGGCCGGACGTGGCCCGGCGGGAGCGGACGGCGGAGCGGGCTCAGGAGACTGCCCGGAAGCGGGCCGACGAAATGGCCCGCTACCTGCTGGAACACGGGCACCTGCCCGAAGATCCGGAGCCTGAGCGGGTGGTGTCCGAGTGGTCCCGGAAGTCCCGGGCCCGGATGACGCGTCGGCTTGCGGAGCTGGACTACGGACCGCTTCTGCGGATGGGCCTCCGGCTGCCCATGACCACGCTGACCTACCCCGGCGACTGGCTCGCCGTGGCGCCAACCGGCAAGGCGGTCAAGCGCCACCTGGACCAGTTCCGCAAGCGGTTCGAGCGGGCGTGGGGCTTCGCCTTCACTGGCATCTGGAAGCTGGAGTTTCAGCGCCGTGGGGCGCCCCACCTGCACCTGTGGGGGCCGGAGCCGGAAGGCACCGCCGGGGAGCTCCGGCGGCTCACCTCGACCCGCTACCGGCCCGCCGTGGGGGACGGACTGACCTACCGGGACTGGCTGTCGGCCGTGTGGGCGGACATCGTCGACCACCCCGACCTCGAGCAGCGGCGCCGCCACCAGCTCGCCGGGACGGCGGTCGACTTCCGCGAGGGTGAGCGGATGCGCGACCCCCGGCGGCTCGCCGTGTACTTCACCAAGCACGGCAGCTTCAGCGCGAAGGAGTACCAGCACCAGGTGCCGGACGCCTGGTCGGAGCCGGGCGCCGGACCGGGCCGGTTCTGGGGCTACTGGGGGTTGGACCCGGCGACGGCCGGGGTGGAGCTGCACCCGGAGGCCGCCGTGTGGGCCGGGCGGATCCTGCGCCGGTACGCCCGCGCCCAAGGAGTCACCCAGCAGCGGACCGTGCGCCGCGTCCGGGGCGGAGTCCCCGTGCCCGTCGACCAGGTCGTAGGGCTCGCGGGCGCCCAGCTCGTCACCGCGCCCGAGCAGGTCCGGTACCGCAAGGTTCGCCGCCGGACCGTCCGGCTTGGCAACGGCCGGGGCTTCCTCTGCGTGAACGACGGGCCGTCCCTGGCCGCGAACGTGGCCCGCGCCCTCGCGTTACTGACGTAGCGGCTCGCCGCCGTACGTCATCTCGGTGACGTACGGCGGCGCCCGAAGACGTACGCGCCTTCCCGGCCGGGACGGAATCCGCGGTTGAGTGGATGCGCCTGCCGAACGGCCGGCGCATCCACGCCCGCCCCGATTCGCCGCCCAACCGGCCGCGCCACAAGACCTGCCGCGTACGGTCCTGGGCCATGAACCGCATGAGGGTCTGCCAGCACTGCCAAGAGTCGTTCGAGCTGGCCGCAACGGGGCGCCCGCCCCGCTACTGCTCGGCCACCTGCCGGAAGTCGGCATGGGAGAAGCGCCGCCTGGATGAGGCCGTGGCCATCGCCGTGGCCAAGGCGGTGGCTGCCGAGCAGCGCCGGGGCCGGATTCGTGGGAACGAAACTCGGCAGGCCCCGGAGAATCGTGGGAACGAAACTCCGCCGCAGGCCACAGCCCCGGCCGGGCCGCAGCAGACCGAGTTGGCCATGCCGCAGGTGTTCAGGGCACCGGCCCCGATGCCCGAGGGTCCCTCGATCCGCAAACGGCGCCGTTTGCTGCCTCCGCCGCCGGGAGCGGGCCGCCCCGGGCCGGAAACGGGCTGACGCTGTCAGTGGTGATCCCTAAGGTGCGTTCGCATCAGTGATCACGGGGAGGGATCGTGCACCACCAGGACCACGACCAGGACCAGGTGCTCGCGGCGGTGCTGGCCGCGTTACTGCTGGTCGGAGTGACGCTCATCGCCCGGGAGTTGTTCGGGCTGTGGCCCGCCGTGGTGGTCGGCATGGGCCCGGTCGTCGCGGTCTACTGCGGCCCGCCCGCCGCACGCCGGATAGCGGTCGCGGTCGAGGTCCGGAGATTCCGCCGGCGCATCGCTGCCCACGGACGGACAGCCGGATGAACGGCCACGACGGCGCCGCGCTGAGCGGAGCGCCCACGACGGGCCCAGCCACATCGCGGCAGCAGCCGCCCCCCATGAGCCCACGACGGGCCGTCAGGTCGCCTTACGCGTCCGTCTGGTGTGACGGCGGGGGTACGGCGGTTCGGGAGGCTTCTAGGCGCTCAGACGGCCGTACAGCGCTTCGAGCCCCCCACCCCTCCCCGCTGGCCCGGTCCACGCGCACAACGACGTGGCCGCAGTCGGCGGAGCTGGCGCGCGTAAACCCCGGCGGGATGCCGCCCGGTCCGGCGGGACTTAACCCAGGATTACTTCTCCGGCGGCCCGGTCGGCGGCCGGGGCGGAGCGGGGCGGAGACAGGAGCGGCGGCCCGGGCGAGGGCCGGGCCGCGCGGCCCGCAGGGCCGCCTTGATGACGTAGAGAAAGTTGTACCGCAAAAAGCGCAGGCTATTTCCAGCCATTCAGAGTGTCATGCCTTGCGCATGTCGGACGTAGCGTGTAAGTGTGAACCGCATGACGCAGAAGACACCCGGTCAGCTCCGGGACGACGCAGCCGAGGCTCTCCGCGAGCCAGGCCGACGCAGGATCGAACTCCTCGCCGCCCTGGAGGCCGTTGACGTCGAGCTGCGGCCGTTGGTCCGTGAGGCCCGCCGGATGGAAGTGCCGATCCGCCGGATCACGGAGCTGACGGCAGTCGCCCCGAACACGGTCCGGGCGTGGGCCAAGCCGGACGCCCCGGAGGCCGGTTGATCATGCGTCCCTCGCGCGCGCACGCGTAGGGCCCCCTCCCCGGAAACGGGGTCAACCTGGAAACCCGCAGGTCACACGCGGGTTGCGGGGTCAACCGGGGACCGCGCCGCAACCGTGGGGAGCAACTCACCCAAAACAGGCGGGCCGGACCGCCGCTGGAACGGCAATCCGGCCCTAGATCCACGAACCCATAGGAAGGACAACCGTGGACCTGAAGGCAGTCTCTACGAAGATCACAGAGCCGACCAAGTCGGCCCTGGCAACGATCACGAACACGCTCGACGCGCTGGCGCCCATGGCCGCTCCGCTCGCGCTCCGTTGGGACACGGAGGCGGACCGCAGGACGAAGCTCCGGACCCCGGAGAACCTGAAGAAGCTCATGGACGCCCAGCGCGCCCACAACAGCGCGCGGTCGACGGCCGCGACGGCTCGCAGTCAGCGGACGGTGGCGCGGTCGGCGTCCAAGAACCCGTTCAGTGCCGGGCGGAAGGCCGCGAGGACGGCGGACAAGGCGGCGCGCCAGCACCGCGAGCAGGCCAAGGCCGCGCTGAAGTCGGCCCGCCGGGACTACCCGGCGACCCTGACGACGCGCGCCGTTCAGGCTCACGCGGTGCACACGGTGCCGGGCGTCGGGGCTTCGTGGCTGATGTCAACGGCGGAGCAGTGGACGCTGTGGCCCGCGTCCGTCTCGGCCGGGCTCATCGCGCTCAACGCGGGCGCGCTGTGGCTGGGTCGGCGGAAGCTGACCGTGGTCGTCGACGACGGCGCGAGCCTGGAAGAGCGCCAGCTCATGGAGCGGCTCGACCCCGCGTACTGGGTCCAGCACGCCCCCGACCGTGGACTGGGCGGCACCGTGACCGGCGTGCCGCAGCTCGGCGGCGCGGGCATTACGTGCCCGATCCGGCTGGACGGTCAGTGGGACGTGGCGAAGCTCGCCGGTGCTGAGTCGCACATCAGGAACCTGCTCGGGTGCCGAACCGCGTTGCGGCTGCGGATCAGGGCGGGCGACCGGGGCGGCTGGGCGGTCCTGACCCTGGGCACCCGCACGGCTGTTGACGGCGCGTCCCTGCTCTGGACCCCGGAGCGTCAGGGCATCGGCCTGGACACAGGCACGGGCGAGGTGGTCACCCTCCCCCACGGCCGGAAGGTCATCGCGGGCACGTCCGGCGCGGGCAAGTCGGTGCTGTTGCGGGCGATCCTCGCCCCGTACGCGCTCGACCCGATGTCGGCGGTGATCTACCTCGACGCCAAGGGCGAGGAGTCCGGCCTGTGGCGGCACTGCGCCCGGGAGGCCATCGACCCCGAGGACATCTCGGAGGTCGTGGCCGAGCTGGTCGACGAGATGCTCTCCCGCCGGGACCTGATGCGTGAGCGGCAGATCGCGACATGGCAGGCGACCGAGGAGCGGCCCCGGCTCGTGGTCCTGGTCGACGAAGGCGCCGACCTGATGGCGATGGACTCCCGGAAGGTGCCGATCCTGCCCGGCCTGGAGCAGATCGCCCGACAGGGCCGGTCGCGGCTCGTGGACCTGCTGTGGTGCACGCAGAAGCCGACCGTGGGCGAGGGCATCCCCAGCCAGATCATCGGCAACATGAGCGTGCGCGTCGTCCTCCAGACGGCGGGCCAGACCGAGACGCAGCAGATCATGGGCAAGGGCTGGCAGAACCACATGCTCCCCGGCCCCGGCCTGGCCTACGTCCGTGGCACCGGCCGCGACATGGAGCAGTCGCCCGTGGCCGTCTGGGACGCCTCCGACGACAAGGTCGTGACCTCCCTCCCGGCCCGCACGCCATGGCACCGCAAGGAGGCGCCTGCCGGAACGGCCGGCGCATCCGCCCCGGCTCCCCTGCGCCTGGTCAAGGGCGAGGACTACGAGCTGGCCCCGCCCGCGGCTGCGGTCCCGGCCCAGCCGAAGTCCCAGCCGACCAACCGGGAGAAGGTCGCGGCCGCGATCGGATCGGGCTCCCGCACGGTGGCCGACGTCGCCAACGTGACCGGCATCAACAAGGGCAGCGTCTCCAAGGCGGTCAAGTCGCTGGTTGAGGCCGGGGAAGTCGCCCGCGACGAGGACGGCGTCCTGTCCCTCGCCACGCAGGCCGGGGAGGTGTCGGCATGAGCACCGACCTGACCCAGGCCGTGGCCGACGCCCGGCAGGCGGAGACCCAGGCCGCGCAACTCGCCCAGATCCTTGCCGTGGTGCAGGCCGCCCAGGCGGCCCCGGCCGCGTGCAGCTGCTCGACCCACGCCCCGGCTCCCCGCCGGTCCGCCGGGACCATTGCCGCATGGATTGCTGGCGGCGCCGCCTGCGCCTGCGTCCTCACCGGGCTGTTCCTCGCGGTCGCCCTGGTCGCGGTCGCGGTCACGGTCGGCGGCTGCATCGGCTATCTGCTGATCCGCGAGATCCGGAAGGGGAAGTGACCATGCGCAACGTGAAGACCGCGCTCCCGGCCGTCGCCATGACGGCGGTGTCCATGGTCCTGACCCTGGCCGTGGTCGTGATGTGGCTGGGGGGCTCGATGCACTGGGGCGTAGCCCTGGTCGTCGGCCTGGGCATTGACGGCGGATGGCTCGCCGCCCTCGCCTACGACCGGCGCCTCGCCGCCCAGGGCGACCACAACGCCGTGGTGACCGGCGTCGGGTGGGGCTTCGGCGCAATCGCGACCGGCGTCCTGGTCGCCCACGCGGTCGGGGAGGACTCCCCCGGCCCGTGGCTGGCCGTCGCCTGGCTCCCCCTCGCGGCAAAGGCGCTCTGGCTCGTGCACGGGCTGTGGGAGCGCACCGCGCTCACCCCGGACGCCCTGGAAGCCATCCAGGGAATCCAGCAGGAAGCCCGCGACGAGGCAGCCGTGGCCCGTGCCCGGCTGCGGGCCGAAGCCGCCACCGAGGAGACCCGGTTGACGGCCGTGACGGAAGCCGGGGCACGTGTCGCACGCGTCCAGGCCAAGACCGCCGAGTCCCTCTCCGGGGCCTGGTCGGTGCTGGAGGCGGCCCGCCAAGGCGACGGCACCGCACGGGCTCTGACCTGCGTGACAGAGCGCGTCACGCCCGCGTCACAGCCCCGATGGGACCTCCCCGTCTGGGGGCCAATCGAGCCGGTGGCCGCCATCGAGGCCGCGCCCGCGCTGAGCGACGACGACCTCGACCGGATCGTCGCGGAGCTCCGCGCCAGCAAGACCCCGCCCATGTCGTACCGCGAGCTCGCCGAGCGCTTCCGCCGGGCGGGCCACAGTGCCGGGGAGACCCGGCTCCGGTCCTCCTGGCGGCGCGTCACCGGCCAGGCCGGGGAGGCGGCGTGATGGCACTCGCCTACCTGCTCTCGATCGCGGTCAGTCTCGTGGTCCTGGCGGTGGCCCTGCGCCGCCGCCCGGCCCCGGCCCCGACTCCGCCCCAGGCGCCGGCACCCGCGCTGGCCGCTCTGCCGACTACGGCTGAGGGCGACGTGCGGGTGATCCTCGCCGCCGCTGCCCAGCTCGCCGCCCGACTCTCCACCGCCGCCTGATGGGGGAACCGATGACCGACACCCGATGCGCCGCCGCCCACCCCGAGGACCCGACCCCCTGTGACGGCCCGCCCGTCGTGACGGTGCTCGACCGGCACAACGCCGGGGCGGACGGATGCGAGCACCACGCCGCCCGGCTCCTCGCCTCGCTGGAGGGCGGCAAGGTCTACGCCCTGCCCAACGCCCCTGAGGGAGCCGCTATCCGCACCTTCAAGGCCGCCGGGACCCTCCCGCCGTACGCCTGGCGAACCCAGGCCTGACCGCACGTCAAAGCCCCGCCGGATCACCGGCGGGGCTGCTTTCGGTCCTTCAAGTCACACCAGCCCCAAAGGGGTCTGGGAGTGGCGGGGGGAACAGACGGCGCAATCAGTGCCAGGATCACCACCAGCCGTAATGAGCAACGGCCCGGGGTTCTAACACACCCGGGCCGTCCGCTCCCGAATCTCGCGCCGCTTACCCACGGCGAGAACAGGAACGTTGCTCGTGCTCAGAGTACGGAGCGAAACCGCTCCATCGCCACATCGGCCCGCTGTTGCGCCGCTAACCCCCCCGCGTGAGCGGAGTGGGGCCATGATCGAGCACCCCTCCTCCGCAGCTCCCCGCGATCTTGCCCAGCCCGAGACGGGCGGGGCGGCTGAGGGGCTTGTTACATGTGCCACAACTCGCCGTGTAAGCGAAACCGCAGGTGAGCGGCACGGAACACAGCTCAGCTTCCCGACGCCGGAACTGGTCTCAGCGGCGGCCGGACTCTTCCAGAAGCGCCCCGGCTGGGCCGGGGAGGAAGGGCCGCGCCCGCTGCTGACGATCGCGCCTGGCGTCGTCTCCATGTCGTGGCCGGACGTGGCCCGGCGGGAGCGGACGGCGGAGCGGGCTCAGGAGACTGCCCGGAAGCGGGCCGACGAAATGGCCCGCTACCTGCTGGAACACGGGCACCTGCCCGAAGATCCGGAGCCTGAGCGGGTGGTGTCCGAGTGGTCCCGGAAGTCCCGGGCCCGGATGACGCGTCGGCTTGCGGAGCTGGACTACGGACCGCTTCTGCGGATGGGCCTCCGGCTGCCCATGACCACGCTGACCTACCCCGGCGACTGGCTCGCCGTGGCGCCAACCGGCAAGGCGGTCAAGCGCCACCTGGACCAGTTCCGCAAGCGGTTCGAGCGGGCGTGGGGCTTCGCCTTCACTGGCATCTGGAAGCTGGAGTTTCAGCGCCGTGGGGCGCCCCACCTGCACCTGTGGGGGCCGGAGCCGGAAGGCACCGCCGGGGAGCTCCGGCGGCTCACCTCGACCCGCTACCGGCCCGCCGTGGGGGACGGACTGACCTACCGGGACTGGCTGTCGGCCGTGTGGGCGGACATCGTCGACCACCCCGACCTCGAGCAGCGGCGCCGCCACCAGCTCGCCGGGACGGCGGTCGACTTCCGCGAGGGTGAGCGGATGCGCGACCCCCGGCGGCTCGCCGTGTACTTCACCAAGCACGGCAGCTTCAGCGCGAAGGAGTACCAGCACCAGGTGCCGGACGCCTGGTCGGAGCCGGGCGCCGGACCGGGCCGGTTCTGGGGCTACTGGGGGTTGGACCCGGCGACGGCCGGGGTGGAGCTGCACCCGGAGGCCGCCGTGTGGGCCGGGCGGATCCTGCGCCGGTACGCCCGCGCCCAAGGAGTCACCCAGCAGCGGACCGTGCGCCGCGTCCGGGGCGG
Source organism: Streptomyces luteogriseus (assembly GCF_014205055.1). NCBI lineage: Bacteria > Bacillati > Actinomycetota > Actinomycetes > Kitasatosporales > Streptomycetaceae > Streptomyces > Streptomyces luteogriseus. The sequence continues at coordinate 4,949 of NZ_JACHMS010000002.1, read as the reverse complement.
AGTCCCCGTGCCCGTCGACCAGGTCGTAGGGCTCGCGGGCGCCCAGCTCGTCACCGCGCCCGAGCAGGTCCGGTACCGCAAGGTTCGCCGCCGGACCGTCCGGCTTGGCAACGGCCGGGGCTTCCTCTGCGTGAACGACGGGCCGTCCCTGGCCGCGAACGTGGCCCGCGCCCTCGCGTTACTGACGTAGCGGCTCGCCGCCGTACGTCATCTCGGTGACGTACGGCGGCGCCCGAAGACGTACGCGCCTTCCCGGCCGGGACGGAATCCGCGGTTGAGTGGATGCGCCTGCCGAACGGCCGGCGCATCCACGCCCGCCCCGATTCGCCGCCCAACCGGCCGCGCCACAAGACCTGCCGCGTACGGTCCTGGGCCATGAACCGCATGAGGGTCTGCCAGCACTGCCAAGAGTCGTTCGAGCTGGCCGCAACGGGGCGCCCGCCCCGCTACTGCTCGGCCACCTGCCGGAAGTCGGCATGGGAGAAGCGCCGCCTGGATGAGGCCGTGGCCATCGCCGTGGCCAAGGCGGTGGCTGCCGAGCAGCGCCGGGGCCGGATTCGTGGGAACGAAACTCGGCAGGCCCCGGAGAATCGTGGGAACGAAACTCCGCCGCAGGCCACAGCCCCGGCCGGGCCGCAGCAGACCGAGTTGGCCATGCCGCAGGTGTTCAGGGCACCGGCCCCGATGCCCGAGGGTCCCTCGATCCGCAAACGGCGCCGTTTGCTGCCTCCGCCGCCGGGAGCGGGCCGCCCCGGGCCGGAAACGGGCTGACGCTGTCAGTGGTGATCCCTAAGGTGCGTTCGCATCAGTGATCACGGGGAGGGATCGTGCACCACCAGGACCACGACCAGGACCAGGTGCTCGCGGCGGTGCTGGCCGCGTTACTGCTGGTCGGAGTGACGCTCATCGCCCGGGAGTTGTTCGGGCTGTGGCCCGCCGTGGTGGTCGGCATGGGCCCGGTCGTCGCGGTCTACTGCGGCCCGCCCGCCGCACGCCGGATAGCGGTCGCGGTCGAGGTCCGGAGATTCCGCCGGCGCATCGCTGCCCACGGACGGACAGCCGGATGAACGGCCACGACGGCGCCGCGCTGAGCGGAGCGCCCACGACGGGCCCAGCCACATCGCGGCAGCAGCCGCCCCCCATGAGCCCACGACGGGCCGTCAGGTCGCCTTACGCGTCCGTCTGGTGTGACGGCGGGGGTACGGCGGTTCGGGAGGCTTCTAGGCGCTCAGACGGCCGTACAGCGCTTCGAGCCCCCCACCCCTCCCCGCTGGCCCGGTCCACGCGCACAACGACGTGGCCGCAGTCGGCGGAGCTGGCGCGCGTAAACCCCGGCGGGATGCCGCCCGGTCCGGCGGGACTTAACCCAGGATTACTTCTCCGGCGGCCCGGTCGGCGGCCGGGGCGGAGCGGGGCGGAGACAGGAGCGGCGGCCCGGGCGAGGGCCGGGCCGCGCGGCCCGCAGGGCCGCCTTGATGACGTAGAGAAAGTTGTACCGCAAAAAGCGCAGGCTATTTCCAGCCATTCAGAGTGTCATGCCTTGCGCATGTCGGACGTAGCGTGTAAGTGTGAACCGCATGACGCAGAAGACACCCGGTCAGCTCCGGGACGACGCAGCCGAGGCTCTCCGCGAGCCAGGCCGACGCAGGATCGAACTCCTCGCCGCCCTGGAGGCCGTTGACGTCGAGCTGCGGCCGTTGGTCCGTGAGGCCCGCCGGATGGAAGTGCCGATCCGCCGGATCACGGAGCTGACGGCAGTCGCCCCGAACACGGTCCGGGCGTGGGCCAAGCCGGACGCCCCGGAGGCCGGTTGATCATGCGTCCCTCGCGCGCGCACGCGTAGGGCCCCCTCCCCGGAAACGGGGTCAACCTGGAAACCCGCAGGTCACACGCGGGTTGCGGGGTCAACCGGGGACCGCGCCGCAACCGTGGGGAGCAACTCACCCAAAACAGGCGGGCCGGACCGCCGCTGGAACGGCAATCCGGCCCTAGATCCACGAACCCATAGGAAGGACAACCGTGGACCTGAAGGCAGTCTCTACGAAGATCACAGAGCCGACCAAGTCGGCCCTGGCAACGATCACGAACACGCTCGACGCGCTGGCGCCCATGGCCGCTCCGCTCGCGCTCCGTTGGGACACGGAGGCGGACCGCAGGACGAAGCTCCGGACCCCGGAGAACCTGAAGAAGCTCATGGACGCCCAGCGCGCCCACAACAGCGCGCGGTCGACGGCCGCGACGGCTCGCAGTCAGCGGACGGTGGCGCGGTCGGCGTCCAAGAACCCGTTCAGTGCCGGGCGGAAGGCCGCGAGGACGGCGGACAAGGCGGCGCGCCAGCACCGCGAGCAGGCCAAGGCCGCGCTGAAGTCGGCCCGCCGGGACTACCCGGCGACCCTGACGACGCGCGCCGTTCAGGCTCACGCGGTGCACACGGTGCCGGGCGTCGGGGCTTCGTGGCTGATGTCAACGGCGGAGCAGTGGACGCTGTGGCCCGCGTCCGTCTCGGCCGGGCTCATCGCGCTCAACGCGGGCGCGCTGTGGCTGGGTCGGCGGAAGCTGACCGTGGTCGTCGACGACGGCGCGAGCCTGGAAGAGCGCCAGCTCATGGAGCGGCTCGACCCCGCGTACTGGGTCCAGCACGCCCCCGACCGTGGACTGGGCGGCACCGTGACCGGCGTGCCGCAGCTCGGCGGCGCGGGCATTACGTGCCCGATCCGGCTGGACGGTCAGTGGGACGTGGCGAAGCTCGCCGGTGCTGAGTCGCACATCAGGAACCTGCTCGGGTGCCGAACCGCGTTGCGGCTGCGGATCAGGGCGGGCGACCGGGGCGGCTGGGCGGTCCTGACCCTGGGCACCCGCACGGCTGTTGACGGCGCGTCCCTGCTCTGGACCCCGGAGCGTCAGGGCATCGGCCTGGACACAGGCACGGGCGAGGTGGTCACCCTCCCCCACGGCCGGAAGGTCATCGCGGGCACGTCCGGCGCGGGCAAGTCGGTGCTGTTGCGGGCGATCCTCGCCCCGTACGCGCTCGACCCGATGTCGGCGGTGATCTACCTCGACGCCAAGGGCGAGGAGTCCGGCCTGTGGCGGCACTGCGCCCGGGAGGCCATCGACCCCGAGGACATCTCGGAGGTCGTGGCCGAGCTGGTCGACGAGATGCTCTCCCGCCGGGACCTGATGCGTGAGCGGCAGATCGCGACATGGCAGGCGACCGAGGAGCGGCCCCGGCTCGTGGTCCTGGTCGACGAAGGCGCCGACCTGATGGCGATGGACTCCCGGAAGGTGCCGATCCTGCCCGGCCTGGAGCAGATCGCCCGACAGGGCCGGTCGCGGCTCGTGGACCTGCTGTGGTGCACGCAGAAGCCGACCGTGGGCGAGGGCATCCCCAGCCAGATCATCGGCAACATGAGCGTGCGCGTCGTCCTCCAGACGGCGGGCCAGACCGAGACGCAGCAGATCATGGGCAAGGGCTGGCAGAACCACATGCTCCCCGGCCCCGGCCTGGCCTACGTCCGTGGCACCGGCCGCGACATGGAGCAGTCGCCCGTGGCCGTCTGGGACGCCTCCGACGACAAGGTCGTGACCTCCCTCCCGGCCCGCACGCCATGGCACCGCAAGGAGGCGCCTGCCGGAACGGCCGGCGCATCCGCCCCGGCTCCCCTGCGCCTGGTCAAGGGCGAGGACTACGAGCTGGCCCCGCCCGCGGCTGCGGTCCCGGCCCAGCCGAAGTCCCAGCCGACCAACCGGGAGAAGGTCGCGGCCGCGATCGGATCGGGCTCCCGCACGGTGGCCGACGTCGCCAACGTGACCGGCATCAACAAGGGCAGCGTCTCCAAGGCGGTCAAGTCGCTGGTTGAGGCCGGGGAAGTCGCCCGCGACGAGGACGGCGTCCTGTCCCTCGCCACGCAGGCCGGGGAGGTGTCGGCATGAGCACCGACCTGACCCAGGCCGTGGCCGACGCCCGGCAGGCGGAGACCCAGGCCGCGCAACTCGCCCAGATCCTTGCCGTGGTGCAGGCCGCCCAGGCGGCCCCGGCCGCGTGCAGCTGCTCGACCCACGCCCCGGCTCCCCGCCGGTCCGCCGGGACCATTGCCGCATGGATTGCTGGCGGCGCCGCCTGCGCCTGCGTCCTCACCGGGCTGTTCCTCGCGGTCGCCCTGGTCGCGGTCGCGGTCACGGTCGGCGGCTGCATCGGCTATCTGCTGATCCGCGAGATCCGGAAGGGGAAGTGACCATGCGCAACGTGAAGACCGCGCTCCCGGCCGTCGCCATGACGGCGGTGTCCATGGTCCTGACCCTGGCCGTGGTCGTGATGTGGCTGGGGGGCTCGATGCACTGGGGCGTAGCCCTGGTCGTCGGCCTGGGCATTGACGGCGGATGGCTCGCCGCCCTCGCCTACGACCGGCGCCTCGCCGCCCAGGGCGACCACAACGCCGTGGTGACCGGCGTCGGGTGGGGCTTCGGCGCAATCGCGACCGGCGTCCTGGTCGCCCACGCGGTCGGGGAGGACTCCCCCGGCCCGTGGCTGGCCGTCGCCTGGCTCCCCCTCGCGGCAAAGGCGCTCTGGCTCGTGCACGGGCTGTGGGAGCGCACCGCGCTCACCCCGGACGCCCTGGAAGCCATCCAGGGAATCCAGCAGGAAGCCCGCGACGAGGCAGCCGTGGCCCGTGCCCGGCTGCGGGCCGAAGCCGCCACCGAGGAGACCCGGTTGACGGCCGTGACGGAAGCCGGGGCACGTGTCGCACGCGTCCAGGCCAAGACCGCCGAGTCCCTCTCCGGGGCCTGGTCGGTGCTGGAGGCGGCCCGCCAAGGCGACGGCACCGCACGGGCTCTGACCTGCGTGACAGAGCGCGTCACGCCCGCGTCACAGCCCCGATGGGACCTCCCCGTCTGGGGGCCAATCGAGCCGGTGGCCGCCATCGAGGCCGCGCCCGCGCTGAGCGACGACG